>CP172319.1:0-8522 GCA_044336205.1 Aerococcaceae bacterium WGS1372
ACTCAAGGAGGAGAACAAGGCATGGCACTATGTTATATCCAGGACGTTACGAAGAATCCCTTTATTATTACGGATTCAATCGAAAACAGAGATTAAGATTACGCCTCGTTACGAAGACAAAGATAATCGAAACCAAGTTCATCCTGTTATAGAGGCTCCTAAAGAGTTTCTTATTCGTCGGACGGAAGTCTCGTCAGACAAGGATGTCGAAGAGATTTCAAAATAAACAACATTACACGGAGGTAATAAGAAATGAGAATTAACCACAACATTGCAGCGCTTAACACGCTGAACCGTCTATCTTCAAACAACAGTGCAAGCCAAAAGAACATGGAGAAATCTCTTCCGGTCTTCGCATCAACCGTGCCGGAGATGACGCAGCAGGTCTTGCAATCTCTGAAAAAATGAGAGGACAAATCCGCGGTCTTGAAATGGCTTCTAAGAACGCTCAAGATGGCATCTCTTATCCAAACAGCTGAAGGTGCATTGACTGAGACTCACTCAATCCTTCAACGTGTTCGTGAACTAGTTGTTCAAGCTGGAAACACTGGAACACAACAAACTGAGGATTTAACAGCTATCCAAGACGAGATCAAAGCATTAAAAGACGAAATTGACGGCATCTCAGAACGTACGGAATTCAACGGTAAAAAATTGTTGGATGGTACTTTCAAAGCACCAGCAGCACCAGCAGATCCAGCAGATCCAGCAGATCCAGCAGATCCAGCTGCAGGTGAAAAATCTTTAGTTTTCCAAATTGGAGCTAACGCAAAACAACAAATTTCTGTAAATATTGAAAATATGAGTGCTGGCGCTCTTGGAATCAAAGAAGATGACGGAACAATCGCAGATGGCCATTCAGTAAGTGACATTAATGTAACAAAGTTTGCTGATAACGCAGCTCACTGAACCAGATGTTGGTTTCAATGACCAATTGAAAATCGTTGACAATGCGATCAAACAAGTATCTACACAACGTGCTAAACTTGGTGCGGTACAAAACCGTCTAGAGCACACAATCAACAACCTTGGTGCTTCTTCTGAGAACTTAACAGCTGCTGAGTCTCGTATCCGTGACGTTGACATGGCTAAAGAAATGAGCGAATTCACAAAGAACAACATTCTTTCTCAAGCTTCTCAAGCGATGCTTGCTCAAGCTAACCAACAGCCACAAAACGTTCTTCAATTACTTCGATAAGAACGAAAAGAAAGAAGCCCTATTTATGGGCTTCTTTTTTATGTAACCTAGCTATTCAGCTTGTTACAATATCCCCTCTTTTCGGTTGTGTTCGGTATAAATCAGTTGACATACGAACATACGTTTGTTAAATTATAGATATACATCTAGTCCCCTTTTCGGGCAAACATCTCCCTGAAATCTCCTACTCATCCTAGGAGATTCTTTTTTGCAGAGGACCTTATCAGAATTCATCAAATAAGCTCCCCTGCTCATTATCTAATAAGGCTTTCCCTTCTGCTTCTGATCGAACACCTAAGACTTCTTTTAATGAAAAGCGAACAACCCTTTGACCATGATTAAGTTCACTATCAATTTTATGCAAATCTGCTTCATCAATTTCGCATTGAATAGGATATAAGTGATCAGAATAAATTGACTGCATATTAACATGAGTCACTGTTGCTTCCCCAGTGTAAAAATCAGAGTCAACGTGAACAATATCGTTTATTTTAGGTATTTCCATAATTCCAACCACTACTCTGAAAAGATGCTTTCTAGCTCACGCATTTTTTGCATAGTGTTTTTATAACTAATCTCTTTCTGGCGTAATCGAACTTTTTCATTATCATCCAGGTTCTGTTCTTTTCGCATTTCAGCGAAATGATTAATACTTCTGTTTAGCCAAACTGAAAGCTCATTCCAGCATTCTTTGTGATCAATAGAATTCTTCATTGCTATGTCTCCTTATTTGTCCCGTTTGAATACAACTTCTATATAAGATTCTTCATTTTGCGTTTTCTTGCTGACATCGAGCACCTTGCCAAAATGGTTTTCATTAATTGCAATAAATGTCCCCTTTTCCTTTGCAATAAGCAGCCTTTCAAATACATATTCATTCCATGCATATGTTTCGGTTACATTTTTACTCATACAAGATCTCTCCCAAAAAGTATTCATAATCTTCATCAGGAATCCATTGTGTATTCTTTGATTGAGTGCAGAATTCTTTAAACTTTTCCACGAGAAAACCTGGATCAATTTCAAAAAGATCTTTATGATAAGGTGTCATAATCCCTACTTGTATTTGAATGGCGTTTGCTACAGGAACAATAACCATTCCGGCACGGTAACCTGTTTTAAGCTCTTCTTCAAATTCTGAATATGTGATTTCTTGCGCTTCATCATTTAAAAAGAATATATTTGATGCAGTTTTAATCTTGCTGAATTGAACTGTATAACTCATTAATTCCCTTCTTTCAATTTATTTGCTGCAAATCATTTGATTATTGATGAATAATTGATTCCTTTAAAAACTCTTGGACAACTTGATTATTTAAATCCCTTAGCCATCTGACATATGCCATATTCTCAACACCATCGCGCCGCTTCGCTTAGATACAGGTACTTCCTTTTCGAATTGCCTCCATAGTTTGATGTGCTCTTCAGGATGGGCTTGAGCGAATGTATTAGTAATAAAAATAGCTTTAGCTGATGCTTCCATTGACATTTTAAAAACTCCTTTAGAATAAAGTTAATTGATCTGGGTGAGGAAGTGGCCAATACTCAATAAGTTTTTGTTCTTGTACAATAAACTCCTTGTCTTCTGAAATGTATATTCCATCTTGTAATGGGATACTTGATTGAATAGGTAGACCATGCAGCTGAGATAAATCAAAATCTTCCCCATTGATGTCCTTTATTAGGAGTAGCATTCATTAAATCATCTCCTATTAAGGGCAACGCACAACTAGTTCACGTTGCCCTCTATTAATCTTTATTTATTGAATTTCTTTAAATTCTTCTTCAAAAGGATTAAATTCGAATTCAGGGATGCCCTTGAAGTTTTCGATTTCAACATCTTTGTTATAATCAATTTGGTTGGTCCGAACTGGAACAAAAAGTTCTAGGCATTCTTCATTCCCATTGTCTAGCATCCCAATAAACGGTCTCATCCCAACAGGCTTTTCAGGTGATGAAGGAGAGAAAATAAATTTCACTTGATCCTCATCCCCATAATGAGCCAAAGCATCTTGGAGATATCTTACGTTAACAGCAATGATTACATCCTCCCCTGCCCCATTGACAGTCGAGAGATCTTCTTCAAATGCTCCGACTTCCGCTTCTCGTGTATTGGCCCGAAGCTGATTCAATCCAGGTTTAATTCTAATAATAATTGGCTGATCAGAATTATATACTGTGGAGTTGTTTAACAGTGTCTTGAACATTCCAGCATTAATTGCAATGGAACTGCCGGCTTGTTCTGGATTTAAAAAGCAGTACATCGGTATTAGGATAACTACCGTCTAAAATTCTTCCGTAAATCTTTGCATCGTCAAATTCATATACAATTTGATTGCTGTAGAAATGCAACCTGTACTTCCATCTCTGTATCAGATAGATGTTTAAGAGCTTCGGTCATAACTGGAGCTGGAACAGTAACTTTTACATCTGGGTATTCATTGTCCAATTCATATGCAAATTGAGCTAATCTGTGTGAATCTGTTGCGACACATTTTAGCAGCTTTCCATTTAAAATATGGTGGCCCCCTGTAAGAATAGGACGAGTCTCATTAGCAGCACATGCATAGATCGTTCTTGAATACATGACTCGTAGCATATCAGGATGGATAGATATTGTTGCTTCCTTTTCTTCTAAATTTGGAGTGTTTGGAAACTCCGATCCATCAATGCCATTTAAATTAAACTCGGGCCGGCCAGACTTAATCACGGCAATATTAGATTCAATTCGGATTTCTGAATTCTTTGCTTTGAGTCGCTTTACTATTGGAACAAGCTTATCAGCAGGGAAACAGATTGAACCTGGGTTACCGCTTGTGATTTTGAAATTGGATTTCTCTTCATTTTGTGAAACCGTTGCCTCAGTTAAGAATTCGTTATTGATTGCTCTAAAAAGTGAGCTTGTTTTCCTGGATATCAATAAAAATGAATTTAAAAATATCTTGAACGGCTTTCTTTGAGACCGAGCGCTCGACTTTCCCAATAGCCTTCTTCAATGTTTCTGTTTGAATCGCAATAGTCACAGTGGTTTTTAATTCATTTTCGACTTCTTTATCAATTGCTTCCACATCAATATTGTCTACATCTAAAACTGCATTTGTCATTCGAAAAACCCTCCTGAAAATTTATGTTTTTAAAAGCTAACTCGGATAGTCGTTAACTGTAGATTTGCTTAGTCTTTTAACAAATTCAATATTTCATAAGGTTGGATAGCTCTTCTATCTCCGTCACAATCAATACAAAAACCCTTAATATCTTCAATAGCAACCATTGATTTATAAGCTATCTTCATAGCTTCTTTTTGTTCCTCTGTCCAATTCGCCCAAGTGAAACCAGCCTTTATTATTTCTTTTGCTTCTTTAATATCCAAGAGTCTATATCTTTCCCTTCTTTGTCCATTGTTTTTGTACTATACATTAACTTCTTTCCATTGGTGGCAAAGATATTCCCAACAACTTTGTAAATACTGTTCGATTTCTGGCATCTCACTTTTTGTTATATTTTTAATCAAGACAGGAATGAACCGTCCTTTTCTTTGGTGCATCATATATAGTTTGAGATAGAATTTGTTCCTTATTTCAATGCCATTTTTATCTAATGGACGGGCAATATCATAACGAAAGCAATGATTATAATCGTGGTCGATTTCTCCACTACTCATAAACCACTTCTCTTTAAAATCATTCCAAGTCTCATGTGTTACTCTTCCGAAATTTTCGCCATTCATATTGCTAACATAGAAATTGGAATCCGAACAATAATAATGATGATCAGTCTTTTTTAATTCCAATATTACCTCTCCTTTGGCTTCAAGATCTCCTTAGCTTCTAGTCTGGACCACAGTTTGATCTAATCACCAATCTTATGCCACCATCCACATTTTTCGCATTCTACAAGGTCTTTGTATCTTTGATGTATTCTCCAATATTTAAAATGGAATACCCTACAAAATAACTCTTTCATTACGCTCACCTTCCCTGCGATGATGCAAAGTCTTTTATTTTGTCTTTATTCTGATCAAGCCACTCGATAGCGCTATTTAGTCCTCTTTTGTCAGCTGCTTTCTCCCACCAATGTTTAAGAACCTTTTCTTCTGTTAGATCAAATTCCAGAATAAGATGATCATAGTGATACAATAGCAATGTTGGATTGAACCTTTCGCCATTTAAGTATGCTCTCCATTTCTTTTAAAAGGTCTTTTCTTTTGAACAAACCTTGTTAAACATTCGTCTATTTGTTTCATGATAGCCATTAACTATCGCCTCCTTAAAGGAGAGGAAAGACCTTTTAGACAGCAAAAAGGTCTAATTCCTGTTGTCCTTCAATAATCTTTTTCTTTTTGGATATCCCTTTGTTATAGGCGTCAACATCTTCAACTGTTTTAATAACTTGATCAAACATATCCATATATCCTGAAACAGCTTTCTTTGTTTGCTCCACCTGTTCTTTTGTTACTCGGCCTGCTTTCTCTTCTTCTTCCATGTGAGTAATGAGACCTTCGGCAATCTTTCGGACAGTTTCCATTCCACCCTCAATAGGGTTCATTACATAACCATCGTAATCTTGGAATTCAACTGTTTGCATTTCCTCAAAGGACTGATTCTTACGGGCAAACATGTCATGGACTGTTTCCAGATCCTCTAATACTTCATCTTTCATGAGCTGTTTAGCAAGAGCATTCATACCGTCGGAGCTATCGGCCATAGCACGGAGCCCCTCTTCTGAGAACTTACCTTGCATTGCCATAGCAGCATCAATTTTTCTTGCGATATGTTGCAGGGACTTTTCTTGAATTGTGTCACGGTAGACATAAGTGTAAACTTTAACGTCATTTGTTTGCTTCAGTCTCCAGGAGCGACGAGAAGCTTGCATGTAGTCATAAGTTGAATAATCGATTTGGAAGAAATGAATATTTGGGAAAGCAAGTAGGTCCAATCCCACTTTTACTAATCGTGGATTGGTAATCAAGATGTCCCAATCATGTTTTTCCATCATTTTGTTAAGCCATTCTTCACGTTGCCGTGAATTTCTTGGCATTTTGATGCCATCATGGCTGCCCCCATTACGTAAAATTCCAACTTTATATCCTAATGACTTTAACTTTTCATACAGATAAATATCGACCTGATTGAACGCCTGTTTCCCAGTGTATTTGACATACACCAAGTTTTTACGGCCATGTTGATAGATTTCTTCACTTTCAAGGTTCTAATCAGTTGCTCGACTTTTTGCGGCGTATATTCATTAATATCATAGTTGTGAGGAATACCAAGTATATGCTCTACCCCACTTTGATCATGAGCAGTTACCTGTGACATATTAAATGGCATGTCTGCATATTGGTACATCACATTCATAAAGATTGAAATACTGTTCATTCCGCCAAGCCCAGGAGTTGATCGCATTGTACTCATGATGTCATGTCCTATCTCTCTGTAATGTTGTGCATGTTCTTCATCCATGTCTACAACTACAGGAATTTCTTGATAAGGCGGTAGAGCATAGCCCATATCATTTAATTCAAGGAATGCACAATTACCCATTAAATGAAGTGGGAATAAATGTGGAGAGATCCCTGGTTTTTGACTTGAATTTTTCTCAACACTCCGTTGTTACCACGTGTGTTATGCTCACTAATTCCATATCTATTGTTAAATACCGATTCATCTTTATATGTGATACCCTCTTTTAATAATGCTTTAGGGTTTAGTCTTGCAAGCAAATAGAAAATATCACGAGACATGCCACCCATAAGTGTTCCAGTTAAGAGAATTTGTTTTTCTGTATGACCGCCAAGTTGGCCAAAGGCACGACCTGTAGAGGAATCTCCACTTTTGTATTCATGGACTTCATCTCGGCAATCAAGTATTTAAAGAACCCTCTAGGCAGCTGTTTGTTAATGTACCATGCAGGTGAAACCTTTCGATATCCGGAGTCCGGCGGAAGCCAGTCGCCATAAAACAAAAACCGCATTTTTGTTCAGTTTTAGCCGGTACATAACGGCCAGATGTTTTATCCTTTTTCCAATCTTGGTTCTCTTGAAGATATTTTGTTTCAACTTCATTTGAGCAAATGTAGTTCTCTTGAGAAATTTCTTCTTCACGAATTTCTGGATGCATCCATTATACGTTTCAAAGAAATGCGTTTCAGACATGTCGCCGCCTCGTTTCGTCAGAGTGACCTCCGCACTTAGGACAATAATATCCTGTATCGCCGTTTACATAAAAGGTTTCATATTGTTCAACTTCCATAATTCATTCGATATTTTGTTCTAGAAGACGGATGCGATGCTCAGGTGCTGGGACTTCCCATATGAAAAGAATTACCTCTGCGAACTGTTCTGATCTGACTTTCATCAAGGTTATCTACAGTTTCAAATGAGATATTCTCTTTGTTTGTACGCCAATCTTTGATAGGTTCCAATGGAAAAGTAAATCTTTGGCGCTTCTGAACTCATAATGTAATACTCCCATTTGTCAGGCTTCCTATACTTTACTTTTCCTTTGTCATCAATATATTGGTACTTGTCCTGAATCTCTTTAACATCTAACCAATGCGTTATTTGATATGTCTCACAATTTGGGATTCTCTTCTTTAATTTCTCTTGCCCATTTTTCAACCATAATAGCAGGAGACATAACAATTACACGCTGCGGCTTTGGATTACTGTTAACGTTTTGAAGCATTGCTTCAGTAAGATAAGGGATGCCTGCACCTTGTGGTGTTTTCCCTGTTCCCATTTCGCCAATTAAGAAGCAGAAGTTATCTTCTTTAAGAGTTTCTGATACCCCCATCATTGTGTTTGCCTGTGGCGGATAATATCCTGTAATGCCATTGGTGTTTGCTTGAAGGTTAAGATCTCTAAATGCAGGATGGTGCGTATCTTTATCTGGATCAAACCGTAAAGCAATGTTTTCTTGGATGCGAGCGCCTAATTCGCCGGCAAAGTGAGTTAAATAGTCGTCAATTGTGCGGCACTTTGGTAAAACTGCCTCACTTTCATCACGGCCATCTTCCTCGATCGCAAAATCTAATTCAAGACCCTCGATCCCTTCTGTAATGATTTCTTCTAGTTGTTCCTCAGTAATTCGAAGTAGACCTGCTTCTAATTGATATTCTCCTCCAAAGACCATTACATTTAACGGTTCATAATAAGATTGGTCGATTAATGATTCAACAATATAGTCAGCCCATTCTTCAAGCATTGGAGTGTTGTATCTGTCATTTAGAACTTCAAAGACTTGCTTCCCTATAGTCGCCGTCCCATGCCAATATTAGTTCAGCCAAATGCTCGGGAAGCACCCGCTGAGAATAGCAGCCTTCT